>NZ_JBJKFD010000002.1:0-7500 GCF_049723905.1 Desulfovibrio sp. 7SRBS1
GAAGGTACCGTCAAACATATACGCTATTAACGTATACACATTTCTTCCCTTCTGACAGAGGTTTACAACCCGAAAGCCTTCTTCCCTCACGAGGCGTCGCTGCGTCAGGGTTTCCCCCATTGCGCAATATTCCCCACTGCTGCCTCCCGTAGGAGTCTGGGCCGTGTTTCAGTCCCAGTGTGGCTGGTCATCCTCTCAAACCAGCTACTCATCGTTGCCTTGGTAGGCCGTTACCCTACCAACTAGCTAATGAGACGCGGGCCCATCCAGACGCGGATGCATAATTTAGAGGCACCCTTTCAACCAAAATAAATTGATTCGTATACGGTATTAGCAGCCGTTTCCAACTGTTATCCCGATCGTCTGGGCAGGTAGCCCACGCGTTACTCACCCGTACGCCGCTCTACTAGGCTCCCGAAGGAACTTTTCTCGCACGACTTGCATGTGTTAAGCACGCCTCCAGCGTTCAATCTGAGCCAGGATCAAACTCTCCAATTAGGAAAGTATTTCTAGCTAAAACTCGTAAGTTCATACGAACCCACGATGATAGTATTTCGCGCCCTGCTCGCTATTTAATTGTCAAAGACCTTTCCGGCTCGAGGCCGGAAGTGGGAGAGTGTAAGTAGTAAATTACGCTTCCCGTGTCAATCTCTTTTTTCAAATTCGCTGTTTGTTTCCTGCGTCGCTTTCGCGCCGTCTGTCCCAAGCAGCGGAGGGTGTTTCTATGTGTTTCCGCCCTGTGCGTCAACCCCTTTTTTCAACTTTTTTGGTCGAACCCGTCAGGGTCGTAAAGTCGATTGCGGCCGGATACCGGCCCGGGGTGTCAGCCGTCAGCTTCCACACACTCACCCTATCTATTCTATTGTAAGAGATCACCCCGCCGGGAAACTTGCGATTCCCGTGCGGCGGAGGGGCTTTCTATGTGTTTCACACCTACCCGTCAATAGGTTTTGTGAGTTTTTTTCAGAAAGTTTTGATTTTGTGTTTTGGAGACAGGTGGTGTTGTGGGGGGGAGATCGGCTGAAGGGCTGATGATGAAAGGGAAATTCCATGAATAGGGGCTTGTTTGTCCCCGTAGGTGAGGAGCGCAGTTATGTGTGAACTTCTTGTTCTGTAGGAAAAGAGAAGAGGATGTGGCGGCAGACAAGTCATGGTGTCCCTTCGCATAGCCGCCAAGCTCAGATTCACCATGTTTTACGGAAACTGCTGGGAAACCCGGTATCCCTTTGAGGCAACGTAAGTTTTGTTTCTGCCAAGGTGCAGGCGAACGTGAGAATCAGGGCAATTTTCTTCTCTTCCAAAGGTCAAAGTTCGGAATGCCTGCAAGGCGCGGTGTGATGGAATGAAGTGGGATAGTAGTTAGACCTACAGCCCTCGGCAGCACGTTGCGACGTCGCAGCGTGTGGAAAAATCAATGCGCTTTCACGCATTGAAAAAAGGGACTTGCAGCCGGACAGAGAAAGTCATGGTGTCCCTTTGGCCGTCTGCTTACTCAAGATTATTGTTTTTTACGGAAACAGTGGGGAAACCCGGTCAACGCGCCCGGTTTCCCCGTTTGTTTCCGAACCTTCTCCTCCCTTTCCGGCACGAACAGGCCTTAGGTATCTGAAAGGAAGTCATGGCCGCCTCTTCGAACCATGGCAGGTGAGATAAAGTCATTGCGCCATAAGGTAGGAAGCAGCATTTGCAAACATGCCGCCGCAGGTACGCCACGAAGCGTGGCGAATAGACGCCATTGTGGGCTGAAATTATACAGACGCCTACAGGTAACTATTTAGTCGGGCCTGAAATATCTCTAGTGGATTCATTGATTTTTATTAACAATTCTCCTTGTACAATGTAGTATTTTCGACCAGAGAACGTTGTGAATTCGTATAAAACCGGTCGAAATGATGCAGCGAATGGCGGGAGAATCATGAGGGCAAAACCCAAAAAACAGCCGCAGGGTACGTTCCTTTACCCAGACCTTCTGGACCAGCTCAATCCGAAGGCTCCGCTCCTTCAATTGGCGAGGAGAATTCCCTGGGGGCGATTCGAGGAGGAGTTCGCCGGGACTTACAGCGACCAAGGTCGGCCAGCCAAGCCGCCCCGGCTAATGGTCGGGCTGATGCTGCTCAAGCAGTTGGAGAATCTGAGCGACGAACGGGTCGTGGAGGCATGGACGCAAAATCCCTACTACCAGGCGTTTTGCGGTATGACCGAGTTCCAGTGGAAGCTGCCTTGCGATCCCACGGATTTGATCTATTTCCGCAAGCGCATTGGCGAGGACGGGGCACGACTGATTTTCGAGGTCTCCGTGGAACTGCACGGTGATGACGCCAAAAAACCAGAGATCACGGTGGATACCACGGTCCAGGAAAAGAACGTAACCTTTCCTACCGACCTGAAGCTTTTGACCAAAGTCATCGAGGGCTGCCGTAAGATCGCGGACAGCGAAGGCGTCGGCTTACGCCGCAGCTTCAAGCGCACGCTCCCCAAGCTTCGGCTGAAACGGATGAAGATGGCCAAAAAGGTGAGGAAAGACGCGGACAATGGCTGGTGCCTTGATCCGTGAACTCCGGCGCAAATTGCCGGGCGAAGCCCTGGGCCGCCACCAGGAGCGACTTGACCTGTACGAGCGGGTCAAGGACCAGAAACGAAGCGACAAGAATAAGGTCTACAGCCTACACGAACCCGATATTCTCTGCATCTCCAAGGGTAAAGCGCACAAGCAGTACGAGTTCGGCGCAGGCGTCCATCGCGGTCACAAAAACTACGGGTATCATCGTCGGCGCGATGTCGTTCAACGAGAACGTCTACGACGGCCATACGTTGCCGGATGTCCTCGAACAGTGTTGGGAGGTCACCGGGGTCTGTCCGTCCATGGCGATCTGCGACCGAGGCTACAGGGGCCTGAATCAGGTCGGTGACACGCAAATCCTCATCCCAAAGCCTCCGAAGAAGAAGGACACACCGTACCAGCGCCTTATGGCGCGGCTCCGCTTCCGCCGTCGGGCGGCTATCGAGCCGGTGATCGGCCATCTCAAACACGATCACCGCATGGCCCGGAGCTATCTCAAGGGCGCGGTCGGCGACGCCATTAAACTTGTTTATGGCCGCAGCGGCGTTCAACTTCAGGAAGTGGATGCGGAAAAATGGGATAGTTTTTTGCGCTCTTGGCGTTTCTGCTCCTGCTAAGACTCAAGCCGACGGCTGGCGGAAAATGTGGCGTAGAAGCTGAAACGGGTTTTATAAGAGGCCTGACTAGTTAGACCTACAACCCTCCGCAGCGCGCTATGACGTAGCAGCGTGTGGAAGACGGAAAACCAATGCGCTTTCACGCATTGTAAAAAGGGACTGGCAGCCGAACAGAGAAAGTCATGGTGTCCCTTTGGCCGTCTGCTCAATCAAGATTATTGTTTTTTACGGAAACAGTGGGGAAACCCGGTCAACGCGCCCGGTTTCCCCGCTTGTTTCCGAACCTTCCCCTCCCTTTCCGGCACGAAAGGAGCCGCAGGTATCTGACAAGGAAGTCTTGGCCGCCCCTTTGAGGCAAGGCAGGTGAGGTAACGGCATTGCGCCGTAGAAGCATGAGCTGCATTGCAGATTGCCCGCCGCAGGTGCGCCACGAAGCGTGGCGAATGACGAGGTCATTGTCGGCTGAAAATTGCACAGGCGTCTGCTGACAACGATGTTCAGACAGGGGCTCTTGAGTCTGACCCCATTTTTTCTGAGGAAAACGAGCAGGGAGTCCTTGGCGGACATGAAAAATGGGGCAGGAAGCCTTTAAGGGCCTATCAAAGAAAAAGACGACTCGCACGCCCCTCTTTTTCCCGCGGCAGCGTAAGTTTTGATTCCTGCCGAGCGCAACTTGCTGTTTGGGGGCGTGAGATCTGGCAGTTGGCCTCCAGCCCGCTCCCAAACGGTGGAAGTTCGGATGCCCTGCAAGGCAGCGGCGCGACGGGATGACGGGGGACAGTAGCCAGACCCACAGCCCTCGGCAGCACGTTACGCCGCAACGCCGCAGGGCGCCGAAATCCCGCCTTGGGCCATAAAAAAGGTCCATATCTTTCGATATGGACCTTTTGAAAAGGAGCCCTGGCAGCGACCTACTTTCCCAGCGACTACTCGCAAGTATCATCGGCGAAGAAGAGCTTAACTTCCGAGTTCGGAAAGGGATCGGGTGTGGCCTCTTCTCTATGGCCGCCAGAGCAAATATATTGCTCATGGCACAGAGTTGAAGAGATGTGCTCCTGGCGTGGCGCGAAGGGAAATGCGCGGAGGCGTATTCTTACATACGCCGCACAAGCTATTTTCCTGCGGCAACGAAGCCAGTGTGCAGCTATTTCAACTCTGAGAGCGAAATATAGAAAATAGGGACGAAGTTGTGTTTAAATCTGAAAAAAGACTCACGAACTATTAGTACCGGTCAGCTGAACGTATCGCTACGCTTACACATCCGGCCTATCAACCAGGTGGTCTACCTGGGTTCTTTAGGATCTAATGATCAGGGAGAACTAATCTTGAGGCTGGCTTCCCGCTTAGATGCTTTCAGCGGTTATCCGTTCCGAACGTAGCTACCCTGCAGTGCCGCTGGCGCGACAACAGGAACACCAGAGGTTCGTCCACCCCGGTCCTCTCGTACTAGGGACAGACCCTCTCAATTCTCCTACGCCCACAGAGGATAGGGACCAAACTGTCTCACGACGTTTTAAACCCAGCTCGCGTACCACTTTAAACGGCGAACAGCCGTACCCTTGGGACCTGCTCCAGCCCCAGGATGTGATGAGCCGACATCGAGGTGCCAAACCGCGCCGTCGATATGAACTCTTGGGCGCGATCAGCCTGTTATCCCCGGCGTACCTTTTATCCTATGAGCGATGGCCCTTCCATTCGGGACCACCGGATCACTAAGACCGACTTTCGTCCCTGCTCGGCATGTCTGCCTCACAGTCAAGCTCCCTTATGCCTTTGCACTCAACGGTTGGTTTCCAATCAACCTGAGGGAACCTTTGCAAGCCTCCGTTACTCTTTGGGAGGCGACCGCCCCAGTCAAACTACCCACCAGACGCTGTCCCTTCACTGGATAACAGTAGAAGGTTAGGGCCTTAGACTAGCAAGGGTGGTATTTCAAGGGTGGCTCCACGAACACTGGCGTGCCCGATTCACAGCCTCCCACCTATCCTACACATGCTAGCCCAAAACACAACGTCAAGTTGTAGTAAAGGTGCACAGGGTCTTTCCGTCCTTCTGCGGGAACACGGCATTTTCACCGCGAATTCAATTTCACCGAGTCTCTGGCTGAGACAGTGGGGAGATCGTTACGCCATTCGTGCAGGTCGGAACTTACCCGACAAGGAATTTCGCTACCTTAGGACCGTTATAGTTACGGCCGCCGTTTACCGGGGCTTCGGTTTAGAGCTTCGCTTGCGCTGACTCCACCCCTTAACCTTCCGGCACCGGGCAGGCGTCAGTCCCTATACTTCGTCTTGCGACTTAGCAGAGACCTATGTTTTTAGTAAACAGTCGCCACCCCCATTTCTCTGCGGCTCTTCGATGCTTAGCGAGTAAACACATCACATCAAAGAGCACCCCTTATCGCGAACTTACGGGGTCATTTTGCCGAGTTCCTTAGCCAGAGTTTCCTCGAACGCCTTGGGTTACTCACCCCGCCCACCTGAGTCGGTTTGCGGTACGGTCCATGTGAACTAAACTTAGAGGCTTTTCTTGGCGGCAGAGGCTCAACCACTTCAGAGCAAAAGCTCACGGCATCGTGTCTCGGCCTTGAATCTCCGGATTTGCCTGAAGATTCAGCCTACACACTTGCACCGGGATATCCAACACCCGGATGGCCTACCTTTCCGCGTCCCCCCATCGCACATTCACACGGGTACGGGAATATTAACCCGTTTCCCATCAGCTACGCTTTTCAGCCTCGCCTTAGGGGCCGACTAACCCTGGGCAGATTAACTTTACCCAGGAAACCTTGGGCTTACGGCGTGGGAGTTTCTCACTCCCATTATCGTTACTCATGTCAGCATAATCACTTCTCTACACTCCAGCGTGGCTTACGCCTTCACCTTCATCGCAGTAGAGAACGCTCCCCTACCGATCGTCTAAAAGACGATCCCGCAGCTTCGGTGGTATACTTAGCTCCGTTACATTTTCGGCGCAGGACCACTAGACCAGTGAGCTATTACGCTTTCTTTAAAGGATGGCTGCTTCTAAGCCAACCTCCTGGCTGTCTAAGTAGTCCCACCACCTTTCCCACTGAGCATACACTTGGGAACCTTAGCTGGCGGTCTGGGCTGTTTCCCTTTCGACTACGGACCTTCGCACCCGCAGTCTGACTCCCGGACAACAATTAACCGGCATTCGGAGTTTGATAGGGTTTGGTAACCTGGTGGGGCCCCTAGCCCTGTCAGTGCTCTACCTCCGGTAATCTAATCCGAGGCTATACCTCAATATATTTCGGGGAGAACCAGCTATCACCGGGTTTGATTGGCCTTTCACCCCTATCCACAAGTCATCCGAGTCATTTTCAACTGACAACGGTTCGGCCCTCCACTTGACTTTACTCAAGCTTCAGCCTGCTCATGGATAGATCACCCGGCTTCGGGTCTACTCCGCACAACTAACGCCCTATTCAGACTCGCTTTCGCTTCGGCTACACTTAACGCTTAACCTGGCTGTACAGAGTAACTCGCTGACTCATTATGCAAAAGGCACGCGGTCACGGAACAAGTCCGCTCCCACTGCTTGTAGGCAACTGGTTTCAGGTTCTATTTCACTCCCCTAACAGGGGTTCTTTTCACCTTTCCCTCACGGTACTGGTTCACTATCGGTCACCAAGGAGTATTTAGCCTTGGAGGATGGTCCCCCCAGATTCAAACGGGGTTTCACGTGCCCCGCCCTACTCGGGTGCTGCCTGCGTCGTTTTCGCCTTCACATACGGGGCTTTCACCCTCTATGGCCAAGCTTCCCAGCTTGTTTTGCTAGCTATTCGAATCGCGTATGGCAGTCCCACAACCCCGCATGCACGGATGCATACGGTTTGGGCTAATCCCGGTTCGCTCGCCGCTACTACGGGAATCTCTTTTGATTTCTCTTCCTCCGGGTACTGAGATGTTTCACTTCCCCGGGTTAGCTTTCCAAGGCCTATGAATTCAGCCAAGGAATAACCGGACATAACTCCGGCTGGGTTTCCCCATTCAGAAATCCACGGATCAAAGGATGTTTGGCTCCTAACCGTGGCTTATCGCAGCCTACTACGTCTTTCATCGCCTCTTGGTGCCAAGGCATCCACCAGTTGCCCTTACTATCTTTTTTCAGACACAACTTCGTCGCCTATTCTACTATCAATGATCATTACCGACACGTGGCCAGTAAGTTCACCACCACTTGGTGGAGGTGAACGGAATCGAACCGATGACCCCCTGCGTGCAAAGCAGGTGCTCTCCCAGCTGAGCTACACCCCCATGTGGTGATAACCGTGGTGGGCCTAGATGGACTTGAACCATC
>NZ_JBJKFD010000003.1:0-4293 GCF_049723905.1 Desulfovibrio sp. 7SRBS1
TTTTTGATTTCATCCAACGAAAAAGTGTTCTTTCCGTGATACCCAAAAAAGTAGCAGCCGTTTTTATGTTGTACATGTCATACCTTTTTTAGATTATATCTCTTTAACTTTCTTAATTAATTGTTAATGACATCTACTTTTTGTCAGTGACATCTGTCAATTTCATTTGACCTGGCATCTCATCGTATCGAAGCACTTTGTACACAATTTTTTTAATCTCACCCTCAGGCTTGTCAGCGTATCTTCTCAGCAAATCTTGCAGTAGTTGCTCACATTCCGCTTCATGCCCGTACCAACGCTTGCAGATCTCGACCAATTGTTTTGGTCCACGCATTCCTGAAAGTTTACGTAGCTTATCGTAAAGTTCTCTTTTGTAAGGAGAGTTTTTGGTCATTCTATCAGCAGCTTTTTTAATTTTTTCTTTTATGCCGATATTATGAGTGTTTTCTGTTATGTGAAAAACTAGTCCAACTACTGCTTTTTCCTTTTTTATATAATCAACATCTACCTTTATATCGCTTGATTCATTTATTTCTTTTATTGCTGTATCGATAACACGCGCTCTAAGGTTAAAAAATTTATTATATTTACCATGTACACCAACCTTTTTCCTAAATTCATCTAAGTCAAATTTTCTTTTTTTTAAATTTTTGTGCTGTTTTAACAGCTCATACACACGCCACGTCGTAAATCTTTTAAAATTGTAAACGTATTTTATTCTGTAAGGTGTAAAGTTTCCTTTTCGTAATGCTAGCAAATGCGGCACTAAAGGTTCTGCGATATGAAAGATATAAACCCCAGGACTAGACTTTTTACGGACCCATCTTTCAACAAGTGACACACCTGATTCTATTTTATCGTCTTCTACTTCGATATTTTTTGCCTTAAGTTCTTTGGCTAACTTTTTAAAATTTTTGTATGCCCAATCCTTATCTATCCCAAATGTATCGGCAAATTCTCTGACTGATAGTTCGATTTTTATTGGCTCGGTAGGGAGCTCCCCTGTTTGTGGAATTTTTGATGCAGTAAAAGCAAACAAGCGCATCTCTTGTAGTCCCAAGCTAAAAAATGAATTAATTAAGGCGTTTGACTTAACAGCGATATCTTTGTGTTGCTTATTCATCGGGGCATGGAACCACGAAAGGCTACACCTGTCAATAAAGTGTAGTTTTTCATATGTAGAACTACTGGTGTCGTGATGTAATGAACAGGTAAAAGTGTAGCCGGTGTAAGGTAAAAGTGTAGCTTTTGTAAGGTAAAAGTGTAGCCGAACTATAGTATAACATACTGTTATAATTGTAGATTTATACCCCTTAAAATTCTTAAAATAACTAAAGAAAGAAAGAATACTAATCCGTATAATATTTAAAGAGTGGCTGACATGCCTACATCCCGTAGAGGTTAAAGACCCAAGATACAAAACGGCACGATTAGCCCATAATACCCCACTGTAGCCATTTTTACCCAAATAAACGGATAAAGACACCAACAAAAAATAAACGCCGATTTAGGCACATCCTCGTGCGTTTTTAGCCCATACCTAAACCTGGCTATTTTAAAGCTTAAAAAACAAAACAAAATCCAGCCAAGACAAGCCTGTAAACAAAAGTACACTTTGTGGTACACAACAAGCCTGTACGTAAACACCTGATTTCTGGTTCCCCAAAAAGCGGATTTCTGATTTATGGACACAAAAAATAAAACTCCCTAGATATTTGTTACACAAAGGGAGGACCAGGTTATGGGTAATATTGCCTACAAAAGGGTTAGCTCAATCGACCAAAAAACAGACCGCCAACTTGCCGATTTGAATTGTAAATTTATAAGAACTTTTAAGGACACAGTTAGTGCTGTAGCGACGGAGCGCCCAGATCTTGAAAAGTGTAAAGATTTCGCCCGTAAAGGCGATATTTTATACGTACACAGCATCGACCGTCTTGCCCGTAATTTGGCGGATTTGCTCCAACTATTGCAGTTTTTTACCCAAGCGGGGGTCGAGGTCCATTTTTATACGGAAAAATTGGTGTTTAAGGGAGGGGAGGACGACCCCTTTCAAAAACTGCAACTCCAAATAATTGGAGCCGTGGCGGAGTTTGAGCGCCAAATGATCAAATCCCGCCAAAAAGAGGGGATTTTAAAGGCGAAAAAGAGAGGGGTAAAAATGGGAAGACCTACTAAGTTAACTCCAGCGCAAATTGTGGAGCTGCAAGAACGAGTAAAAAATGGTGCGAACAAAAAGGAATTGGCGAAGGAACTGGGGATTAGTAGGCAAACACTGTATCGCCACGTAGAGTAAACATATTTTAATGCAGTATTACTGTAAAAATTTAACTTTTGTGATGTAGTAACGCTTTTTTATGCTTGACTCTCATTCAGTAATTGGATATATTGCTTTCTCAGGCAAAACGGCAACAAGCAAATTTAAGAAGTTTTTGAGAAGCCACGTTATCAGCGTGGCTTCTTGTCGTTAATATAAAACTATTTAAAACTATTTAAAACTATTTAAAGCTATTTTAAAAATGTAAATAATATAAAATGATGAAGGAGTGGAGAATATGAACCAGCAAAAGTGTGTGTCGCTTGATGAAAGTTCTATTAGAATGATAACGTATTACGCGAAAAAAAAAGGCATAAGTTTTTCTGCTGTAATAAGAACCATTGTAAAAAACAAATTTGAGCGTTCTAACTGGATTTATCGCAAACTTGAATCTTGAATGGAGGCGTAGTTTTTATGGGTTAAATTTAAAAAAAATGGTAGAGGCTGTGCAGACTACAAGATTAGTAGCAAAATATTAGTATATTTACATAAAAACATATTAAAACAAATTTTACGCAGTTTTGAATCTGATATTCACATATTTAATTTTTTGATTTGTACGTGGAAATGCACTTGTAATGGTGCATACGGGATGTCAAAAAATTATCCCCATAAAACGGGTGACCGTTTTATTTAGTCCCAAAAATAGCTGTAATTGGGCACATCAAAGAAAGTTAATTACTTGTGTGACAACGCGAGTAACTACAAATTGTACGATTGTACCCAATGTAAACAATAAAATAATGTGAGAATAACAATGGATAACAGTAAGAGAGATGCTTTACAAAAAGCAAATGAGGAGTTTTGAGACCAGTTTAGTGGAGACTTTTTTATAACACTAACACAACCATTAAAAAATGGTGATCCAGTACAAAAATCCTTTGATAAATTTGAGGAAGACGTGGTGCAAAAACTAAAACAGCCATTAAAAAAAATGTCTCGTTTTGGGTATGTTGGCTGTTTTGCAAATAGTATAGCGTCTAGAAATTCTGGTGTTTCCTACAAATATGACCATTGCCATTTACTTTTAAAAGTAAAAAATGCTGATAAAGACCTTGAGTTGAGTAAAATTAATAAGATTCTTGCTAAAAAATGATGTGGATCTTTTGATATTAGTAAAATTTATAGTAATGGTGCAAATAATTATATGGCTCAATGATGAAATGCTGATGTAAATGGAAGAATCTCAGCAATAATACACTACAGAAAAGAGTTGTTAATTTAGTCTTTGTCCCAACGCGCCAGCGATTTCCTAACACTATTCGACGTCCAAGCGGATCCACCAGCGGATAATATTTTCTGTTTGTTTAATTCTTGGGCAATCTCCGCATAACTCAGCCCTCTCTGCTTCAACTCCAGCAATTTTGCTAACAATTTCTCCTTTGAGAGTTGTTTGGCTTGTACAGTTTTAGCAGTTTGCTCCGGCTGGATATCGTGGACGTTTGTATAGTCTTCAGGTTCAGGGGGAGGAGTTTTCGCTTTTGTTGACTCAAAAGTTATCGCCTGCTGTCCCTGGACCAACTCCCCAAGTTTACCAATTTGCCCAAGCAAACTTTGGTTTTGCCCTTTTAACTCCTCAACCAACAGTTTGCTTCCCGTCAATTCCCCTTTAACCTCGGACAACTCGCTTGTTTTCTCTTGTAGCCTTGCTGATAATTCCGAGTTTTGCTTAGAGAGATTTTCTATCTGTCCAGCTAGTATTGACACAATTTTAGTAATGTCAGTGACATTTTCTCCATTAGTATTCTGCGTCATGTTGCTGAAGTTAACCTCTGGGTATTCAAGTGGATTTACCACATTTCCGTCGTTGTTATGTGTGTCATTTTTGGCTGCGTGTGTCATGACACTTTGTCCTTGTGTCATTCTGTCAGTGTCATGACGCTTTTTAGTAGATGTCACAGGTGGATCGCTCTTTAGTTTTTCAAGTTCGCTCTCCTTAAAAAGCCATGAACCATCTACCTTTTTACCCTTTATCT